>CP061276.1 GCA_014622685.1 Buchnera aphidicola (Pentalonia nigronervosa)
GTAGAACACATTTAGTTAGTCCTATCATGGCTGCTGCTGCGGCTGTTCATGGATACTTTTCTGATGTCCGAACTTTTATAAATGTAAAAAACACATAAATTGAGATCGATAAAATGTTTAAAAATGGAAAATCTATTATAGGTACCATTGCCCCCCTAAATGTATCTAATATAGATACAGATATTATTATCCCAAAACAATTTTTACAAGTGATAGATAAAAGGGGGTTAGGGAAATATTTATTTCATAATTGGCGTTATCTTGATAAAAATCAATTAGTAATTAATGAAGAATTTATCCTAAATAAAGAAATTTACAGACATTCTAATATTTTATTGACAGGAGAAAATTTTGGGTGTGGTTCATCTAGGGAGCATGCTGTTTGGTCCCTTTTAGACTATGGTTTTAGAGTAATAATTGCACCTAGTTTTTCAGATATTTTTTATAATAATAGCTTTATTAATAAATTGTTTCTAATCACTTTAAAATGCACAGAAATTACATTTCTCTTTGAGTATATATCTAAAAATCCTAAAATTAATGCTCAGATTGATTTATCTAAAAATAAAATTACAATTCATCAGTTAAAATTTTTTTTTCGTTTAGACGATTTTTATCGCTCATGTTTATTAGATGATTTAGATAATGTTGATTTGACTTTAAAACATTCTAAATCAATTCAAGAGTATGAAAAAAACATATCAAATTTTTTATTAAAGAGATTAGAATTTGAATCTTAGTTAATAATTTTTGTATTTTTTAAAATCGTGAAATTTTTTTTAAATTTCACGATTTTTTTTATATGTTATTTATCTTTTTAATTTTATTTTTAAATACTGTTTTTTTGCATTTATTTTATAGAAAGCATCTAATAAAAAAATAAAATGCATTTATTAATTTTTTGCGTGAATAAAAATACACCTTTTTAAAAAAAAGTTGTTTTATAACACGTATACATTTTGTAGTGGTTATTAAAGAGAAAAAAAGAGGGATAATGGGGCAGATAGACAAATTTTAATAATAGCTTTCCTATAAAAATATTTATTTTAAATATTTTTTTATTTTCTGTTATATTTGTTATTTGCTATTTTGCGTAAATAATAATAACTAATATTAACTTGTTTTTTTAATCCTCTGGGGCCCATCCTTGTTAATTCATTAATAGAATATTTGGTTAACAGAGCTCGAAGTATTGTTTGTCTAGCTTGGTTTTCATCTAACGAAATCAAACGTTGTGCTTCTTTCTTTTTTTTATGAAAAGCATGTTCAGATATTCTATATTTTAAAATGTTCTCAATGTGAATATTTTTTAGACGTATTTTAGCATCAGTAATAGTAATCGGTTTTAGTCCCTTATTGATTAAATTTTTATTAATCCAACCTAATTGTTGTTTTTTAGCGTTTTCAAGTTTTTTTTGCGAAATATCAAACAACATAAAAAATAATGGAGTAAGTGTAATCATTTTTGGCATATAATTACCTAATACTCGATCCCATATTTTTTTACAGGTAACAAAACCCATCGGTTCCATAAAATGTGTAATTAGTCTTGAAGCTCGTGTAATAGATTTATTACCAGATCTAGATAGGGTAGATAAACCACATTCGTCGGATAGTTGTTCAACCGAAGCTTGAACTAATTCAGAAGAAATATTAAAATGATATAACATAGCTAAAACCATTGCTCTCATTGCTCGAGCACGGTGTTCATTCAAACGTCGAAATCTTTTTTTAGGAAAAAAGGAATGGGCGTTTTTTATTTGTAAAAAATAATTTAATTCGCATCGTGCAACATCTATCTTCGATGCTTTTTTCATAGCATAACAGATAAAAAAGGGACGCCGTTTATTATTTTTGGGGGGGATAAAAGTTGGATTAGGATTACATATATAATGTTTTCTAGATAGCATGTTATAATACTTTTAAATGTAAAGAAATGGTTATTAATTTTTCTACGCAAATAAAAATGTACTATTTTTATTTTATATAAAAATATGATTTAGATTAATACTTTTAACATAAGTTAAAGTTGTTTTCAACAATAACTATTGAAAATAGTTAATATTTTCATTTTTTTATAGATATTATCAAAATATATTGTTTTTATGTTTATTTTAAAGCAATAAAAAGTAAAACTATATTAGGAAAAAAAATGGAAAAAATTATTGAAAAAATCATATATGCTTCTCGTTGGCTAATGTTTCCGGTATATATTGGTTTATCATTTGGATTCATATTGTTAACATTAAAATTTTTTCAGCAAATAGTGTTTGTAATTCCAGATATTTTATCTATGTCCGAGTCAGGTCTTGTATTAGTTGTTTTGTCGTTAATTGATATTGCTTTAGTAGGGGGTCTTTTAGTTATGGTGATGTTCTCAGGTTATGAAAATTTTATTTCTAAAATGGATATAGATAATCATCAAAAAAGATTAGAATGGATGGGTACAATGGATGTTAACTCTATTAAAAATAAAGTTGCATCTTCGATAGTTGCAATATCTTCAGTACATCTTTTACGTCTTTTTATGGAAGCAGAAAGGTTACTAGATAATAAAATTATATTATGCGTTATAATTCATTTAACATTTGTATTATCTGCATTTGGAATGGCGTATATTGATAAAATGAGTAAAAAAAATAAACGTCTTATTAAGAAATAAAATAGTAAAATAAAAAAAATAAGTTTTATTTGAAATAGGAAAAAATTAATGTTATTTTATAAAAAAAGAAGTTTTAAGAAAATAATATTTTTATTTTATAAGTATGCTCTTAGTGTCTAGAAAAAATTATATACATAATCGCAATCCATTTTTTACTCCGCCAGATAATAAGATAAAAAAATCTACATTTGTTTGTTACGCAATGAAAAAAGCGTCAGAAATAGATGTGGCAAGAAGTAATTTGAATTGTACCCTAGTGCCTATAGATCCTAAAACTGGGACTGTTTTACCCCGTTTTAGACGATTAAATGCACATCGAGCATCAGCTATGCGTGCTATAGTTCTTGCAATGTTGTATCATTTTGATATTCATTCTAATTTAGTTAATGCCTCTATTGAAGAATTAGCAGACGAATGCGGATTATCTACTTTTTCAAATTCAGGAAATAAATCCATTACTCGAGTTTCGAGACTAATAAATGAATTTTTAGAACCAATGGGTTTTGTAAAATGTAAAAAAAAAATAAGGAATGCATCAAATCACTATATTTCTAAACAAATATTTTTAACACCGATGTTTTTTATGTTATTAAATATTTCTCAATCAACAATAAATAGTTATTTACGTAAATCTAAAAAATTGTCTTCTACTATGAGAAAAAAAAAGTTGTTTATCTCTTTTTCGGATATTAAAATTATATCTGAGTTGGATGAAAAATCGGCTAAAAATAAACTTTTAAATGTATTAATTAATTATTATACAGCTCATGAATTAACTAAAATAGGTCCCCAAGGACTTAGAAAAAAAATAGATATTGAATATAATAATTTATGTAAATTATATAAAAAGAAATAATATAATAAAATTATACAAAAATTTTCATAAGATGTTAAGTATTGCTCAATGTCTTATGAATTTTTTTTGTATAATTTATTGTTTTCGTAAGAATATTTTATTACCATGAGAAAATTTTATGAATTCTAAAGTTATAATTCTTGATACAACATTACGTGATGGTGAACAAGCGCTTCAGGCTAGTTTAAATGTTGAAGAAAAATTACAAATTGCATTAGCGTTAGAAAAAACAGGAGTAGATGTTATAGAAGTCGGTTTTCCTATTTCATCACCTGGTGATTTTAAATCAATTCAAACTATATCTAAAAAAATTAAAAATAGTCGAATATGCAGTTTAGCACGTTGTATAGAAAAAGATATCGATATTGCAGCTACAGCTATGTCACATTCTAAAAATTTTCGAATTCACATTTTTTTAGCTACGTCAGAGTTACATATAAAGTCAAAATTAAAAAAAAAATTTGATGAAGTCATAAATATGGCTGTCCATTCTGTTAAACACTCGCTTCGTTATACAGATGATGTTGAATTTTCTTGCGAAGATGCTACTAGAACCAATATAGATAATTTATGCTTTTTTGTTGAAAAATTAATTAGCGCAGGTGTTAAAACAATAAACATACCTGATACTGTAGGCTATTCTCTCCCTAATGAATTGACGTATATAATTAAAAATTTATTTAATCGCGTGCCCAATATTCATAAGGCAATAATCTCAGTACATTGCCATGATGATCTGGGTATGGCTGTAGGGAATTCAATATCTGCAATACAAGCAGGTGCGAGACAGGTAGAGGGGACAATTAATGGAATAGGTGAACGTGCAGGTAATACAGCATTAGAAGAAATAATAATGGCTATAAAGGTTAGAAAAAATATTTTAGGAGTATCAACTAATATAAAACATAAAGAAATTTATCGTACCAGCCAAATTATTAGTAAAATCTGTAACATGCCTATTCCGTATAATAAGGCCATTGTTGGAAAAAATGCATTTTCTCATTCTTCAGGTATTCATCAAGACGGTGTGATCAAGAATAGAAAAAATTACGAAATAATGACACCAAAAAGTGTAGGAATTAAACAAGAAAGGTTTAATTTGACATCTCGATCTGGAAGATCTGCGATCAATTATTACATGACTAAAATGGGTTATAAAACAACTGATTATAATATAGATAAGTTATATTTCGATTTTTTAAAATTAGCTGATCATAAGGGGCAAATATTTGATTATGATTTAGAATCGTTAGCATTTGCAGGTAAAAAACAAAAAATTTTATTTTTTCATTTAAATTTTTTTAGTATTCAAATGGTTGCAAAAAATTTATCTACTGCATCTGTAGAATTATCATGTGGTAAAAAAATATACATAGAATCTGCTACGACGAAAAATGGTCCTATATGTGCAATATATCAAGCTTTGAAAAAAATTACAAATTTTCCAGTAATTTTAAAAAAATTTCAGTTATTCTCTAAAGAACGAGGAGCCAAAAAATTAGATCAAGTGAATATTTTAGTTGAATATAAAAAACGTAAATTTTATGGAGTAGGTATAGATACTGATGTAATTTCATCTTCAGTGCAAGCAATGATTAATGTTTTAAATGATATTTGGAAAACAGAACAAGTCAAGCAGTCTAAAAATTTTTAAAAATGAGTAAATATTTTCCATATATATTTAAAATTTATAATATGTAAAATATTTAGTATTGTTTTATCATTAAACATTTTTTAGTTTTTTATTTTTAAGGAGAAATGTTTTATATGAAAAAAAAATATTGTATTGCAGTGTTACCTGGTGATGGTATAGGACCTGAAGTTATGCAGGAATCCTATAAAATTTTAAATATTTTAAAACAACATTTTTTATTGCCTTTGGAAATTAAGGAATTTGATATTGGAGGAGTTGCAATTGATAAAACAGGTGCTGCCTTACCTGAAAAAACACTGGTAGGTTGTAAGCATTCCGATGCAATTTTATTGGGTTCAGTAGGAGGTGAAAAATGGAATTCATTACCTGTAGAACAACGTCCCGAACGAGCAGGATTATTAGCATTAAGACAACATTTCGATCTTTTTGCTAATTTAAGACCTGCAAAATTATTTTCTGAGTTAAAAAATTTATCTCCTTTAAGAAAAGATATCACATTACATGGATTTGATATATTATGCGTTCGAGAATTAACAGGAGGTATTTACTTTGGAAAACCGAGGGAGTTATTGAAAGATTGTCATTCTTCGTCTGAAAATTATGCTTTAAATACTGCTATATATCATGAAAATGAAATTTCTCGTATTGCTCATATAGCTTTTGAGTTAGCGCGTACTAGAAAATCAAAAGTTTGTTCTATAGATAAAGCAAACGTTCTTGAGATTTCCCTTTTTTGGCGTGAAATTGTTAAAAAAGTTTCTAAACAATATCCAGATGTAACTCTTTCTCATTTATATATTGATAATGCTGTTATGCAGATTATTAAAAACCCTCATCAATTTGATGTTTTATTATGCTCCAATCTATTTGGAGATATTGTTTCTGATGCATGTGCTATGATTACAGGATCAATAGGTATGTTGCCTTCTGCAAGCTGGAACAAAAATAGATTTGGTTTATACGAGCCAGCTGGAGGGTCAGCTCCTGATCTCGCAGGTAAAAACATTGCTAATCCTATAGCACAAATTCTTTCTGTTTCAATGTTAGTTCGATATGGTATGAATTTAACAGAAATAGCAGATAAAATTGATACGTCTGTTGTTCAAGCATTAAAACATGGCTATAGAACTCAAGATATATCTGATCATGAAAAATATGTAAAAACAAATGAAATGGGAGACATTATTTCTAATTTTTTAATAAATGGTGAAAATGCATGAAAAAAACACTATATGAAAAAATATATGATTTGCATATTGTACATAAAAATACAAATAAAACATCTATTTTATATATAGATTTACATTTGTTGCATGAAGTTACGTCACCGCAAGCATTTAGCGCGCTTCGAGAAAAACAAAGACAGGTAAGACAGCCTAAAAAAACATTTGCTACTATGGACCATAATGTTTCAACGAAAACTAAAGATTTTAATCAATCTAATAGTATGGCAAAAATACAAATGTTAGAATTAATCAAAAATTGTAAACAGTTTAATATACCATTGTACAATTTAGAAAGTGTAAACCAGGGCATAGTGCATGTTATAGGGCCTGAAAAGGGGATGACATTACCAGGCATGACAATTGTGTGTGGCGACTCTCACACGTCCACTCATGGTGCTTTTGGTGCATTAGCATTCGGCATTGGTACCTCTGAAGTCGAACATGTACTTGCTACACAGACTTTACGACAACAACGTTTAAAAACTATGCAAATAAAAATTATAGGACATCAAAGTGATTTTATTACAGCAAAAGATATAATTTTATATGTTATTGGTAAATTAGGTGCGTCAATAGGTACTGGATATGTGATTGAGTTTTGTGGAAATGTAATAAAAAAAATGAGCATGGAAGGTAGAATGACGATTTGTAATATGGCAATTGAAATGGGGGCAAAATCTGGATTAATTGCACCTGATGATATTACTTATACTTATTTAAAGGGTAAAACGTATTCACCATATGGAAAGTTTTGGAACGAATCAATAAAATTTTGGGATACCCTAAAAACAGATAGAGGAGCATTGTTTGATAAAAAATATGTTGTTGATATATCCAATATTAGCCCTCAGATTACCTGGGGTACAAATCTTAATCAAGTAATATCAATCGATGAAAAAATTCCAGATTTAACTTCATACAAAAACTTTTCTGAAAGAAATTTGGCCAAATCTGCATGTGAATACATGGGTTTAAAACCTAATACTTATTTAACAAATATTGTTGTTGATTGGGTTTTTATTGGATCTTGTACAAATGGTAGAATTGAAGATTTAAGACTTGCTGCTAAAATACTTAAAAATAAAAAAATTTCTAAAAATGTTAGGGCAATCGTTGTACCAGGGTCAGGAGTTGTTAAAAAAGAAGCTGAAAATGAAGGTTTAGATAAAATTTTTATTGAGGCAGGTTTTGAATGGCGACACCCTGGATGTTCAATGTGTTTAGGAATGAATGGAGATCAATTAAATCATGGTGAACGTTGTGCTTCTACTAGTAATCGTAATTTTGAAGGCCGTCAGGGGAGGGGGG
>CP061277.1 GCA_014622685.1 Buchnera aphidicola (Pentalonia nigronervosa)
TATGTGATCAAGCATCACAATTGCACACTGTGTGTACAACTGTGCATGTCGTGATTTTGTATGCTGACATCCACTGTCTGAATATGTCACAACACGCTTTCAAAAATGGTATATACAAACATGTTATACACAAGTTATCCACGGGTTCAGCAACGTCATTATTGGAAATATAAATCCGAAATATAATCAATATTCAAAAAAACAGACAATTATTTTCTTTTAGATTTTTAATATGGTTAGGAAGGTTAATTAAACGATATCAATAATATTAAAAGATCATTTTTTATTTTTTTGAAAAATATTGTATTTAATTTAACAAATCTAGATTTTTTTCTTAATTCGATAAGAAAAATATAAAAAACTTGTCTTATTAAACAAAATCAGCTATCATATAAAAAAAATTGCACAAAATTTTTTAATTAAACGAGATATGAATTCAATGAAAAAACAATCAAAAAAAATTGAAATTTTTCAAAAAGAGGCTATTTATCACTCTAATCCAACTATGATATTCAATCATCTTTGTAGATTAAAAAAAACAACATTACTACTTGAAACAGCTGAAATAAATAAAAAACATGCTTTAAAAAGTATTATGATTATTGATAGCGCTGTTCGTATTTCGTCACAAAAAGATATAGTGCAATTAACTCCGTTATCTTTAAATGGAAAGGAAATATTAAATACTCTAATACACACTCTAAAACAACAGAGTCATATTCAAATAAAAATATCTGAAAAAAAAAATAATATTTTTTTATTATTTCCTCATTTTAATAAAAATATCGATGAAGACAAAAAAATTTTGCAACTATCCGTGTTTGATGTTTTTAGAATTATAATTAAAATGTTTAAAAATCCCCCAGGTCAATCTAAATCAATGTTGTTTGGAGGATTATTTTCTTACGATCTCATTTCTAATTTTGAAATTTTACCAGATACAAAAAAAATACATAAATGTCCTGATTTTTGTTTTTATCTTGCAGAAACATTGTTGATTTTAGATCATCAAAAAAAAACATGTTTAATTCAGAATAGTTTATTTACAAATAACACTGATGAAAAAAAAAGACTTAAAAAACGCGCAAAAGAAATAAAAATCAGACTTGATCATAAACTAAATTTAATGCCTAAGAAAATTATTCAAACCACGCCGTTAACGTCCAACATGAATGATCTTCAATATTGTTCTATTATTAAAAAACTTCAAAAGTTTATTGCACAAGGTGAAATTTTTCAAGTTGTTCCGTCACGAAAATTTTTTTTACCCTGCCCTGATCCCCTATCTGCTTATCAAGAACTCAAAAAAAATAATCCTAGTCCTTATATGTTTTTCATGCAAGATGAAGATTTTACATTATTTGGTGCGTCACCTGAAAGTTCTTTAAAATACAATTCTAAAAATCGACAAATAGAATTGTATCCCATTGCAGGAACACGACCGCGCGGTTATCAAAATGGAGTTTTAAATCTAGATTTAGACAGTAGAATTGAACTTGAAATGCGTACCAACCAAAAAGAACTGTCAGAACATTTAATGCTTGTTGATTTAGCACGCAATGATCTTGCGCGCATTTGTGAACCAGGATCACGATATGTTGCAGATCTTGTTAAAGTTGATAAATATTCACATGTCATGCATTTAGTATCTCGAGTCGTTGGGCAATTAAGAGTTAATTTGGATGTTTTACATGCTTATGCAACATGTATGAATATGGGCACTCTTACTGGATCACCAAAGGTGCGCGCTATGCAATTAATTTCTGAATATGAAGGAGAAAAAAGGGGTAGTTATGGAGGAGCAATTGGTTATTTTACAAATTCAGGAGATTTAGATACATGTATTATAATACGTTCTGCTTACATAGAAAATTGTATTGCAACCATTCAAGCTGGAGCAGGAATTGTATTACATTCAAATCCTCAAGATGAGGTAAAAGAAAGTTTCAATAAAGCTCAAGCAGTCATTAATTCAATACAGCGTGCGCATTGTCTTTAGGAAGAAAAATATGGCCAATATATTATTATTAGACAACATTGATTCCTTTTCATATAATCTTGTTGAGCACCTACGACAACATCATCATCATACGATTGTATATCGTAATACTGTGAACTTGGACATCATTATTCATGCCCTGAAACGATTAAAAAAACCTATTTTAATTCTAT